>NZ_CP034146.1 GCF_003856835.1 Haloplanus aerogenes | reverse complement strand
ACCTCCACGTAGTCTATACGATTGTATAAATTTTTCTCGGCAATCGAAACGTCCTGCTCCCACTCTCACGTCTTGAACGGTGCTAAAAGGAGGACTCCAATATTCTATAGGATTAGCTATAGTCTATAGAGCACCAGTGTCTGACGTAGTTTTAAGCCTACAGGCTTCACTATAGGAGATACTATAGGGAAACCACGATGAGCGATACACTGCGCGCCGCCGCGTTCCTCGACAAAGGCGGCACCGGGAAGACGACGACCGTCGCCCACCTCGGCGTCGCCCTCGAGGAGCTGGGCCACGAGGTCCTGCTCGTAGATCTCGCCGGGAAGCAGGGCGATCTCGCGAAGCACTTCGGCGTCTGGGGGGACTACCAGGCGCGGATCGAGGCCGACGAGGCATGGCCGAATATCAGCACTGTCTTCGACGACGCCTGGGGCACGATCGCCGAGAAGCTGGGCGATGACACTCTTGCTGATCTCGTTGTTCCGACTGCTGAGGGACCGGACCTTATCCCGGCCCATCCCGGCCTCGACACCCTCGACGCCGAACTCGGGAATATCGACGATGCCCGCGAGCGCTACAGTCGTCTCGAACAGTTCCTCGACGAGTACGTCGACCCGCTCGGCTATGACGTCGTCTTGGTCGACCTCCCGGGAATGACGAATAACGTCGCCTACAACGGACTGTGGGCCGCCCGTCACGTCATCACGCCCGTCGAGATGGGACCGTTCGAGGCCGAGCAGGCTGATGCCCTCCGTCGCGACCTCGGGAAGATTGCCGACAATTTCGCGGTCGACATCGAGCTCACGCTCGTGCTCCCGAACAAGGTCGATACCCGAACGAATCTCGCCGAGGAGTACCTGGACGCGTTCGAGTCGGAGTATCCGGACGCCATCGCGCCCGACTACGTCCCGTATTCACAGGACATCCGGAACGCTGCGGAACACGGCCAGACTGCGTTTGCGCTCCAGGAGCCGTCGACGACGGCTCGCCGGGCTCGGGAGGCGTATCTCGACGCTGCTGAAACGCTTGTTTCCCGTCTTGGAGGTGATCACGGTGGCTGAAGATGACGACGACCTTGCGGCGCTTCGCGAACAGACGTCCCACGGTGACCGGATCGAAGAAGCGGCTGCCGAAGACGCGAGGCGCGATCTCGTCGAGAACATCCTCGATGAGTTGGAGGCTATCGACGCCGGCGACAAACAGAAGACCATCAGCGTGTGGGATGGACATCTCGCGGCGTTCATTCGTGCACTTGAGGAGAATCCTGATCGCTTGGAGGAGGTCGGCCACGCGCTTCAGCGCCAGCTAGATATCGAGGAGGGCGATGTCGACCGGAGTGAGATCCTTCGCCTTGCACTCCGTCTCGGGTTCCAGGAGGCAGCTCCCAAAGAATTCGAGGCAGTTCGGGAGGCGGCCCGCGAACAGGCGACCAAGGGCCTCTAAGCTATAGCTTTCCCTATAGAGAAACCTGTAGCATCCCCTCGCTATTCCGTATAGCGACATATGATATATTGGGTCGATTGTAATCACCGTGAGCGGTTTGGCGTAGACCTATAGCTATCTCTAATATAATTCCTATAGGAATTAGTATAGCTGCTGTCCGTCCCAACTGCTCCCCTCACGTGGAGTATCGAATGCCTATCATTGAGATCGATGCCAGCGCCAGGCGATGGACAGTGCCCCGACTGCCGTTACTCCGGATACGATGGTTGAGAGGCTGAGAAAGCCAAAAAGATCGGGCGCGATGAACCGGAGTCCGAAGGCGAGGTCTCTGAGGAACGCGTAGTCCATCACGAATAGGAGGGCTGCGTATCCAGCTGCCTGGAGCACTTGGACAGGCCGAATGATATCGAAGTAGGCGAGAATGCTGAGCCCAGCGACGGCTCCGCCGATGGCCATCGTCAGCACTCGCGTTCCATGGACAAAAGCAGCGGCTTTGTTATAACGAAAATCGCCGACAGCCTTCCGGAATAGACTCAGGAGCCTCACGTACAGTCACTCGATTTCAACTGATCGCCCGTCGGTTTTGGGGCTGGATACCATCTTCTACTTGTTCTACTGAAATTTTGATTTGATGATCTGGTCGATATTGCGCCGGCGTTCTCGGAGGTGTTGACCACGGTCGTCGTGTGAGTATCGGCATCCTCGACGAGCGACTCGATATCTGGATCGTCCGGCGAAGCTCTTCGAATTTGATCGAGCGACTTTCTTACGACACGACGGGTCTCTTCGTCGGTGGTTCCCTGGATCAACTCGACTCCGGACGTGACCTCCGACGGCGATCCGTAGTTGTAAGGGTTCTGACCGACGCTTTGCCGAATGCGGTCGTTGGTTTCAACCTGCCCGTCGAAGCTGTTCGCCTGGTGGAGCGTGTGTCCGTGGTCGAACGCATAGACCCGCTTTTCCCCTTCATGGTCGACTGTCCGGAAATGTTCCGCCTTGTCGTCGGTGTTCATTACCCACTCTTCGAACACACAGAGCTGTGGAACTTTGTCGCCGTTCGCGAGCTGGCTGTGGTCGTCGACGGCGATCCCGGTTTCCCCCTCGAGGTGCGGACTCACCAGGCCAAGGCCGTACTCGGGATGCTCGACGGGATACTGCGGGAGGACAGGCAAGTCGAGATGTCGACCGAGATTCGCACAGACGAGGTCGCAGAGAAAGTCGAGGTCGCGCTTGTCGAAGTCGGGGCGAATCCCCTTGAAGAAGAGATCCGTCGTGGTCAGCCGTAGCATCCGGTCGGCCTTGGAGTGGCTGACGCTGTCGGGAGTCGTGGTGTCACGAACAAAACTCGAGTCGAGCAGTTCCTCGAACTCGGTTTTCGGGGCGCTCCAACTGGGGGTATCAGTCGTTTGGGACATAGAGAGTTCTCCGTCAGATCAGGTGGTAGCGGTAGGCTTTGTGGCGGAACACGACCTTGCCGTAATCGTCGCGTTTCGTCACCTCATCGGAACCGACGATCGCGTCGATGGCGTCGTTGAGCCGCTCGCGCTGGGTGTCGCGGTTGCCGCTACGGAGGTAGTGCTCGACGTCCTCGGGATCGATGTCGGCGTCGTCAGCGACTACCTCTCGTACTGTAGCCCCGCGACCGTCGGCGGTCAGCGGCAGTTCGTCCTCGTCGTCTGGGTCGTCATCGTGAATGTGTTCGATGAGGGACTCACGGTCGACGCGTACCGTCTCCTCGACCTCGTCGAAGATGATCTCGTCGCGCCGCTCGCTGATCGGGACGTATTTCGAGCCGGGTGGGAAGTGCCCCACGATCACCGGGATGTCACGGAGGTTGTCGAGGCACGTCCGGAGTTTGTACTCCAGATGAACGTCGCGTTCCTCGAGAAGTTCCGCGATCTCGTCCTCTTTCAGCGCTGTTTCCTCGGTAGTGATACCCTCCTCGTAGAGAGTTCGCGCGACGGTCATTTGGTCGTCGACGCTGGGCTGATCGCCGTTCTCCTCGCGGATGATGCTAAAGTCGTGACTCATTCACAGGAGTGGTCTGAAGGAATGCCTCGAGCCCGGAAGGGACGTAGCTATCGTGTTTGTCGAGGTAAATCAAAGCCTCCTCGACGCTGGATAAGCAGACGTCTGGGCCCTCGTCTACTACACGAACCGGTGCGCCTGGATCGGAGGCCATCCGTTCGATTTCTCGCTTGACCTGCTCAGCCTCGCCAACTGGAAACCAGTCAGCGACTGTTTCGGGTGAGACGGGATCGCCCGCGAAGCAGCGTCGGTAGAGGAGTTTGTGGATGACCTTGGTATGTTTCTGCCGGACGGTCACACGAGACCATACAGCACACGAGTATATAAGTGTGTTGGACAATCCAACAACGATGTCCTCCGCCCAAACGGATATATGCTATCGGAATACAAGGTTGGGTTGTGATGCCTACGGAGATCAAACGAGATGGGCCAGAAAACGACGACGCATACTCCGATGACGCCCCTCTCACCCACGTGTTCGGTGAGTCAGGCAAGGTGAAGATCCTCTCGGCGCTATTGAGCGAGCGCGATCATGATTTAACTATCAGCGACATCCACAAGATCAGTGGAGTGGCCCGGAGTACGGTCTACGAGAACATTGGGGAGCTACAGGAGATGGGTCTCGTCGTCAAGACTAGAGAGAGGGGCGGTAGTCAAATGTACCAGATCAACACCGATAACGAAATCGTCGACCACATTAGTAAGGTCGAGGAATTGGCGTTCGAGAGACTTCTCGAGTTGGAACGGTAACGGGACAGTATCGTCCAAGCCGGGTTGAACTCCGGCTCCTTTTCAGGCTGATTGCGGTATCACGAGCAGAGAAGACTACGATGCCCGTGACAGCACGAGGACTCAAGCTTGGAAGTGACCAATGTCAACGATCTTGATCCAGACTGTATCGCCTTTCTCTAGTTCATATTCTTCCGACCTTACAGACAGTCATATCGTTCGGAAGTGATCGTACTCTCGGAGCGTCGTCTGGAGGGAGGCATGCCGCAGCCGATTCCGGACAAAGTAGATATCGAACTTATCGTCGTCGCGCTCGTGCAGGAGCCGGTAGGCGAGACTGTGGCGGAGGACATGAGGATGGACGTCCTGAGGGTCACCGCGTCCGAAGTCCCCATTCTCGTATTTGTAGGGACGCACATCAGCTTCGACCGCAGCGCGTTTAACGAGATTCCGGACTGACCGGGTCGTGATCTGCTCTTTCTGGCGACTCGGGAATAGATAGGGACTCTCCTTCCATCGATTGTCGAGGTAACTGTTCAGGGAGCGCTGTGTACCTAACGTCCCGTCGACGTCGAGCTCGAGATGGTGGGATCGTGGCCAATCAGAGCGGCCGTTGTGACTCGATTTCTGGATCTCTTTCGGGAGATAGAGTTCCCCCTGGTCACGCAGGTACATCTCGACCGTCAGCTGCGTGAGCTCCTCGTTGCGGAGCCCGGTATCTGCGAGCAACGTGATGATGGCCTCGTTCCGCTGTCGGAGGTACTTGGCCCCGGTGTCGATCGCCACATCGCGCATCGCGTCGACCTGGTCGGGCGTGAGCCAGACATCGGCCTGTTCGTTCGACTGAGTTTCCGAATTCGTCTCGGTGGACATCGGTTTATATACAGTTACCCTCGAGAACCTGTGCCAGCCACTTTGAGTTTCCGACTCCATTAACAAAGTCGGAAACTGATTAGCTATCGCTCAATCTTCGTCTCAATCTACCAGGAAAAGTACGGCGCAGCAGGGGATTTGACACAGCTACCCCAGAAGACTGGACGCTGTCTTTCCAATCGTCACGACTAACCCGATGATGAAGGCGCCGACCACGATGACCGGAAGCAGGTTGATGTAACCGCTTGGATCGATGCCAAGCAGTGCTAGAATCACCGCTCCGAAAACAGCGATGATGACGATCGACGCGAAGATCTCGTATCCGAGTTCATCTCCCATTGTTTACACCTTTATGCGTTGATGAGGTTCATCGCCCGTTCAGACAGTTCGTACTGGTAGGGGTTCCGGATGAACCGGATGTCGTCGTACTCTCGATCCTTCTCGACGGCCGAATCGAAGTCGATGGCGGTCACCGCTGTTCCGAGTTTGTCGATTCGGTCCAAGACGTCTCCAGACCGGAGTTCGTCCTCGACGTCCTCGGGATCGACCTCAAAGGCGTCCGCTAATGTGTCTCGGAGAACTCGAGTGTCGTCCGGTCTTCCACCATCTGCTACGGCTGCTGTATCGTCGCTATCGTCGGATGGATCGTCTGCCTGCATATCCGCAATCACACGTTCGATCTCCTCGACGACGAGTCTCTCCAGGTCTTCGCCGTTGACGATTTCATCGCGACGGTCGTGAATGATGAGTGTCTCCGGTCCCTCAACCCACCGATTGACTAGGTCGAGGTCGTGTAGGTGGCGAAGACACGTACTCACGTTGTGGTCTAGATACCCGTCGAAGAGATCTTCGAGCGCTGAGCGGGTCCTCGATGCGTCGGTGTCCGGCACTAAGCCATCCCGATACATACAGCGGCTGAGCTTGATCACGTCCTCCGTACTGTCCGCATTTGGCGTGCCATCACGGATTTCCTCCGCGAGGTCTGGGATTATCATATGGTCGGGTGTTCTGGTGGTTGGGCTCAGTAGCACCCAAACCCAGGCGTCCATCTACCACCATAAGTGATACATAGACCGGCCCCTGACCTTGGTCTGGGCACTACTAACCAGCCCATTTGGTCGTCCCCTGGCTGGTATCCGGTTCCACTCAACCGAGTCTGCTTGGTCGGCTGCCTCGGTTGGGGGAATCCTCAGCTGGGGGAGCTGGCCTTTCTGAATGCGTAGCTGGGACGAGCCACGCGCGTAGCGTTGTTCAGAGCATCTTACTGCCATATGGGGCCGAGTTTCCCAAAAGCCTTTTGCGGTGATATGAGAACTATTCTGAATACGGAAGGGAATCGCGTACGTTATGTCCAGCTCACGGGGCCCATCACGATCTGTTACACTTGCCCAGGTCCGTGGAGCGATGCGCGGACTCCAAGACGCGAATGAACTCCCAGCCACCCCCCGTGAAATCACTGAGGCTCTAGACAAGGATACGACCCCCACGACGGTCCGCAAACGTCTCAAAGAATTACGAGACCAGGGGGAGGTCACAAAACGGGAGTCCGGTCCAGGCTATGTCTGGGATCTCGCTCCTGAAGAACTCGATGCGGATGCGGATCTTACCAATCAAATTTCCGGAGTACTGCAGTCGGCTGAGTTAGATGATGTTCCGACAGAGCAAGCACGATGGGTCGCTGAAGCATTACCAGTGTCCGATTTCTCTGATGAAAAGAAGACGGAAATCGTTGAGGCAGCTGATCCAGGCTTACTGTCGGATGAGAAGATTGAGGAAATCCTTGAATCAGCAGATCCACAAACCATCTCGGAAAATAAAGTAACACAAATCATCGAATCCGCTGAGATAGATGCCGAAGATTTCCCCGACGAAACTGCAGAGGAGATAGCCCGCGAACGCTTTGGATACATACAATCTTTCTGGGCCGACTCTTATCGGCTCGGAATCCATCTGTTGGCGATTGCAGGCGGGTCAACTGTTTTTGGGTTCATTATGCTCCTCACCGCTTTCCAGCTCGGCCCTTACAATTTCCCGAGCGTCGCTGGTGTCTCGCTGCCAACAGTGGTTATTGAATCTCAAATCGTCGGTGCCATTTTATTCTTAATCGGTCTGCTGTTTTTTGGATTTGGGCTCTTTTATACACTCACTGGGATTCTGGGTCTCAGATATTCCTCCGTCGACGATCCTCGACCCTGGAGCGAGTATATCAGAGGTGCTCTCAAAAAATTCCTAGGTTGAATATACTCCCTATTTTGGCGATTTTGCGGGTATGTGTTTCCAATACCCGATTTCATACTCGGAATTCTCTCCGCTAGTAATGGGGGCAGTTCCGATTATGATCGAGTGTGAGACTTCTCCGCCCCCAGAGAGTACAAGTTCTATGCGGTCCTGTCACTCACTAATGTCGCCCCCCAAGTATCGACGCTCTACAGAACTGTGTGACCGTTCGGACAAGACGAGACATCTTGGCGATCCAGAGGGAGGTCGTACCGATGCTCAGTGACCACATTCCCGGTTGGGAGACCGTTCCTGAGGCGCTTCGCGAACGCGAGCAGTGGGTCTGCTGGCGGGCAGATGACGCTGATGACTCATCGGAGGGGGTTTTCCTCACACCAATCGATCCGGCCACTGGCGAGCGCGCAACCTTTGATGATGAAATGACCTGGGGCAGTTTTGAGGATGCATACACCGCGGCAACGGCTTCCGAGATGGATGTCAACGGACTCGCTTTCTACCCGACTCGTGAGGACCCATTCACTGGCGTCGTACTCGGCAGCTGTCGCGACCCAAAGACGGGCGATCTCGATGACTGGGCCCAGACGGTGATTGAGACGCTTGATTCCTACACCGAAGTTGTATCTGGCGGCCAAAGCATTCGGATTATCGTTGCGGGGCAGCCCCCGAGTTGGACCTCCGGGCCGATCAAAATCTGTGATGCGGAGTTCCATATCCCAATCACAGGCGAGCAGTTGTCGTCGACAGCGGCGACGATTACCGAGCGGACGGCGGCACTCCGGGCCGTCTACAAGGCGTGGAAAGGAGCTACTGATCCAGCCGAGACTGCGGCCACGTTGTCTGCCGTCGATGTTCAGGAATTCGGTGGGTTGCCATCAGAGCCCGGTGTCGACGTTGATTTGAGTGATACCACCGTCATCGAACGGGCACAGTACGGGCCCGCTAGTGACGTCTTCCGGCGCCTGTGGAGCGGCAGTAGTGCAGGGTATGCGAGTCAAACAGAGGCTGACGTCGCGTTCTGTAGCCAACTCGCGTATTGGACCGGTGGCGATGGCGAGCAAATAGAACGGCTGGTTCGACAATCGGATCGATATCGGTCCAGGTGGGTGCGTCTTGTTTCGGAGGATGTGCTGTATGACGAGCGAACTATCGAACAGGCACTTGAGTTGATCGACGATTACTACGACCCCAGAGCCGCGAATTGACAGCCTCGGACTCCAGTAACGTCTTGTACCAGCCAACTCGCAATTGAACTGAATGCGTAACGAGACGTTCTATAAATTCCGCTATCCCCTCGTTTTGGCGCTACTGATCCTGCCTGTCTCTGCGTACTGTTTGAATATGGATCTCTCAGCCGTCGGGACGTCCATCTTCTCCACCTTGGCAGGAATTCAGGCTTCGATTTTCGCGATCGTCTTTTCGGTGGTGATCTTAGGCGTTCAGCTGTCTACCTCACAGTATTCTCCCCGTCTTCCCGACCTCTTCCGTTCGGACACGATTTATCTACGAACAGTCGGGGTATTTGCTGTCTCGATCGGCATCAGCCTCTTAGGATTGTTCGCGTACGGGTATGTAGACGGCTTCTGGATAGAGCTGTGGATGTATTTTTCTGGACTTCTGGCGATTGTCGCGTTTGTTTCGCTCTTCGACTTCGTCGACCGTACTCTAGAACAGAGTACTCCTGAGGGAATTCTAGATCGACTGGAGGACGATCTGACTGCTTCTCAAATTATCGACCAGGCAGAGGCGTCGAGTGATGATCATCGTGAACCGGACCCGTTCCTTGTCGTATTGTCCGTCATTAATTCACAGATCAACGAACGAGATGCTGCCGCCGTCTATCTGGGGTTAGATATCATCAGCCGACGGGTGACCGAACTCTTAGCAGAGTGTTCTGTAGAGATGCTTGAAGAGGACACACCTGTCGGTGACTCACTGGAAGACCTCTGTACGAATCGACTCACCAGCACTGGTGAGACTGCTGTTGCGACGGAATTAGAGGAGGGTGCGACCGAGGTAGTGAGTACCTTGGAGACAATCGGGCAGGCTGGCGTTGACGAATCGCTGGATCGACCTGTTCTCCTCCCTGTGCAAGGACTCTCGGATCTCGTCCTCGATTTGGATTACGACGGTATCGATGAACGAGTGCGGGGAGAGGCGATCGAATCGTCGAAGGATGTGTTACAAAACGCTGCTGAGGCTGGTCTGTGGAAGGGAACGGGTAAGGCGACGCGCTACTTGGGCTGGCAGCTGGCGAACTCGGTTCACGTCCGAGACGAGAATCAAAACTACGATCGAAGGTACACAAGCGCGATCATCAACTACTTCCCCGGGATTTTGCGGGAACTCGTGGACTCGACAGCCGATGCGATTGATGACGACACTACAAACTGGAGTTCTCCCTATCCAGGACTTGCCCACGATTCGTATTCGGAAGCTCGAGCTCTCCAAGCGGTCTATATTTCGGTTGCCGAGCTCACGGGTGCATTTCTCCGCTATGAATTGAAGACAGGTGTGAATTTCCCCGACTGGGGGCATGTCGGTTACGGCTGGGTGAAGGCCGTCTCGGAGCTTTCTGATAGTGAGTTGGACTCATTCAAACAGCTGTGGATTGGTACGACACTCTATCTCGAGTACTTGTCGAACGAAACGCCAGATGGCGTTATGGAGGAGTTTAATCCGATGTTGCGTCGTGAGGTCTCGGACGACGAGATCATCGCCGTTATTGAACAACTCTTAGCAGAGGAGATTGACCCGACTCAGTGGCTGAATTTCAGACAGACGGTTGACCCGGTTGAGATGCCCCAGACAGGGTATCGATACGCATTTGACATCGATACAGATGAGTCATTCGAGGACTGGCTTAGTCATCGGCAGGACGTCTTAGCAGCCGGTATTGGAGGTGGATTTGTCGGTCAATCCGAGTTCGCGGAGATGATCCAGGAGGAAGTCGAATCAGCTGAGCAGGATACAGCCGAGGACGAAGATTCAGGATAAGTCGGTTCACTTCCTCTGTTTCGCTGGTGGCCAGACGCTCATATCGGCGAAGTGGCTCGGAGAGAAATTATATAGAACCAGACAGAACTCGCAAGTAACCTCTGTAAATTTCTCTTCTTCTCAGGCTGAGCGGTTACGCAGGTATTTCAGGTTGATTCTATAGGTTCAGCGTATCGAGCTACCTTTGATTCGATGGCTCTCACCTCCGTAAATCTCCGCGATTATCATGGGGAGTGAGGGTAGGTTACACTGTGAGAGAGGTGTCTAGGTGAGGTATGTCTGATTGGTGAGAGATCTCAGGAGTGGGTGGTGGATGTCGATGTCGTGAGGTGGGCGCGAGCGGCGTCGTCGTAGTGGCGGCCGTACCAGCCGGTGATCGTGTCGATCCGGTCGATGCCGGGACAGTGGTAGTCGGCGTCGGTGTGGCTCTGGTCGAGGTAGCGGTTGCCGACTTGGAGGCTGTAGTTCTCCGGCGTGTCGAACGGCGCGTTCGCGATCTTGCAGTCGACGTCTCCGGCCTCGTGGAGGCGGTTCAGCGTCTCGAAAGCAGTTTCTCGATTCTCGAAGATCCAGAGATGCTGTCGCTCCGGTTGTTCGGCGAAGGTCGCGAACTTTGAACGGGGCATCGCCCGGTCATGGTGGTCAGTCAGCACTTCGGCTTCCCAGGTGGTACCGTCGAGTGCTGTACTCCGAACATCCGGCTGGGCCTGCCCCTGTTCGCCGGGATATTGCTTGACGGAGCGTCCCTGCTGGCGCCAGACTGCGGAGACGACGGCCACGCCGGTACGGTGGAGGAGTGACTCGTCCCAGTCGCCGACGAGGCCGGTGTCGGGCTCGAGCTGGTGCTGTGGGAGCTCGTCGTCATCAAACAGGCCGGCGAAGAGCGTGTCCATCGCGGTTCGCGCGCTCCGGGTCGGTGTCCACCGAACCTTACGCCGGAGGATGTACTGCTCCGTGAGCCACGGCTGTGACTCCTCGCTCTGGCCGTGGCGTCGGTCGTCGACGAGCGTCGGCGACGTCGCGGGGGCTTGCAGGTCGGTGAACGCAGCTTCGTATCGTTGCTCCCACTCCGCGTCGGAACAGCCGACGAGCGTCTGGAGGTCCGGTGGACGGTGCCACCCGATGTGATAGCGCTGGTTGTCTCGCTCCAGCACGGTGCCGTTGTACCACTGCGCGATCGCCCAGAGAATATCGAGCGACGGCGGGGACCAGTCCTCGAGGATGTCGTCAGCTCGCGTTCGAGCTTCTGGCGGTGCGTGAACCATCGACCATCGCCTCTCCTAATCTTTCGAGTGCTGTGGTCTTCAAATTCCGTCCTACTCGTGAGGCGAGCCAGGCCTGTACACCGGTCGTGACTGACATCGAGTCTTCGCTGGTTCCGCCTCTCAGATGGATCGCCGGCGACAAAGCTTCGGAAACAGTGGAGGGGGGTAGATCATTAACCAACAGGCTCTGCTTTCGATTCAGATTGTTGGTTAACCCCTGTGCGTGTCTACTACCGAGTTCGGACTGTGAAGGAGTTTTCTTTCAGGATATCGAGAGGATTGCGTGTAGTACTGTCTCTCTTGTACTGAAACCCCGTCGGGCAATTTTGAGTGGGCTCAACGTCCCGAATTCGCGGGAATCGGGGGTTTCTTTCGATGTGGTCCGGGAGAGCGCGGCCATCCAGCGAGGCATTCTTGACACAGAGTCGTTCGTGGCTCTCATCGGTACTCCCCGAATTTGCTCTGTTTACCCCGTGGTCGAGCAATTTTAGCGAAATAGTGGTGAGGCGGCAGCTCGTCGAGGTATTTTCTATCGACTCAAATCGGCCCGACGGGATTCTTCTGCGATTTGAGTGCGTTATTCCGCCTTGCAAATCGCGGGTTTCGTCCAAAGAAAGGGGCGATATGCAATGTGCGAAGGCCGCCGGCTCTCTCCGGCCGAGGGGCCATCTGTGGAGTCCTGACTTCCAAGATGTATCAGTTTGAGAGAACAGTCTCGTGTACTGAGTCACCGAGGTAATTGTCGTCCTAACGACCTGCTCGGGGTATCGGGATCGGGTCCTCGACAGCGCTGTCTGTGAGTTCGTCTCGTGGGGCCCCGATGTTGATGACGGCGGCGCGCATCCCGTGGGATATGGACTGTCCTGCGTGCGGTGGCCCGGTCTCGCACGAGGTCGGGCCGGACCGACCGCCGTCGACGTCACTGTCCGACGCAGTGCTCGATGCTGCTGAAGACGAGCGGCTCGACGTCGTCCGGACGTGCTGGGACTGTGGGTGGCAGGAGGAGCGCCGGCTCCGCGTGGAGGCAATCGAGACGACCGCCGGCGATGCTGACGCGATCGAGCGACCCCCCCCCTTCTAAAAGAGATTACCGATGAACTCGCAGCCATCGAGGCGCTCGGAACGCTGGAGGACACGCTCGCGGAGGTTCGTCGACAGCGACGGCTGGAGCCAGCGGCGGAAGACACGAACGAGAACGCGACGGAGTGAGTATGATGACCGACGCTGAGCCCCTCTATGACGTTCGTGAGCGCACCGGGAACCCCGAGCATCCATCGGTTGCTGACGTCGTCGACCTTGTTCTCGAGCGATCAGAGAACCCACGGGTGGACCACCAAGACGCCCACCTGGACGAAGCGATGGCGACTGTCGTCGACAGATATGGCTCGGAGACTATTCGGACCGTTATCCATCGGATTCTCGTTGAGGAGTATCCGTTTCGAACTGCTACGGCGGACCTCGACGTCGACAACGTCGACGGCGTCCGAATCGGGACGGCGGCCGGCCAATTCCTTGCAGAGCTGAACGCGCGACAGGACGATTGAGATTGAGTCCTGCCGCAGCGTCCGGGGGATGCTTCTGACAGTGCCGACGGTAGCGTTGGTTGTTAGCTAATCCTATAGTGATTCCTATAGCAACGAATATGGCCATCTACCGCGATATCCCCTGTCTTCGTCCTACAACAGGTATGGGGCATAGGGCCCGAAGGCGATGAGCAGTCCACTCAGAACGTGGGGCCACTCGTTCGACAGCTTCCAATTCTCGATCAGCAGATGCAGGTACCACATACCGACCACGAGCAGGAGGCCGGTCGTCTGGACGACGACGAACGGAAAAGGCTCGACCAGCTGGGGGATGACGACGTCAATTAGGAGGCCAGCGCCGACACCGACGCCGAGAATAATCAGGAGCGCCCGTTCCTTGCTCTGGAGTGTCTGCCGGCTTCGAAACGAGATGTCGCTCGTACTGTAGGCGAAGTGCGTAATCATCCCGGCGGCAACCCCCTTCAGTGCCATCACCAGCAACTGTCGTAGCTGCGTAAATCCGTCAAGCGACGCCAGAAGTTGGTCCAGGGCCCGAACATCGACGAGCGCAACGAGGACGACGATGGAGCCAATCCCGAGCGGCCAGACGTGTTCGGGGTCGATGTACTCACTGTCCGCAGCCCACGACATAATCGCATCATACAGGTCAGACATTCGGGTGCCGATAGCCAGCCCGCAATTGTAAAGCATCATCGTCGAAAGCCCTCGGCCGCTCGACGTCCCGCGACCGCCCCTGCGCGCCTCGTCCCTGCGGTGCTTGCGGGGTCGGGGGACGACCGAGGCGGCCGCGCCCTTTCTGAGTCCGCCAGGTAGCGGCCTGCTTCCTCATCGACGACATCGGCTGTCCGGTGTGTCTCGAACGGCTCGCGCCGCGCGCCGCTGCCGCCCTCCGCGTCGCTCGCGACCGACCATTCCGGGCATGCGGGCGCTCTCCGCACCGCCCGCGCCCGTTCCGGGCTAAAGTGAATGTGCCCTCGACGCCAGCGGGAAAGCGCGGGGGGTTGCGCGGCGTGGCTGCTCACCCCCCGCGCTTTCTCCGCTGGTCGCTCGCTCCGGGCGGGTCGGCGCGCGGCGCTGGTTGAGTCCCTCCGTGCGGGCGCGCTCTCGCTCGCGCCCAGGAGGGCGCTCGCGAAGGCGCGAGCGAGAGCGCGCAGACGGCTCTGTCGGTCGTGACGTCGAGGAAACCCCGTGCTGGAACACGGGGAGTCGGGCGCTGTGGTGAGCGCCTTCAGGTCTGACTAAGACCAATGTTGAGTAACAACGCGAGCGAAAAGACGGTTTCGGACGGACAGAGTACGACCACCGAAGAACGCGGTCACGAGCTGACGGTCGAACACGAGCCGTCGGGGCGATCAACCTGTCCGGAGTGTGAGGGCCAGGTGATCACCGAAGACGAGCAGTCGTTCTGCACGGATTGCGGGCTGATCGTCGCCGACGAGTGGGTCGACCTGAGCCCGACGCTGAACGACTTGGGCCTGGTCGGAGACGCTGACCAGAGCATCGAGACGGTGGACCCGCTGCGGACGGACAAGGGCCTGCACACGAAGATCGGGAGGAACACCGACGGTCGGGGTAATCCCCTGAGCAACGAGCAGTGGGAGAAGATCCAGCGCCTCCGGAAGTGGCACAAGCGGATGCAGTTCGGCGAGAAGCGCAAGCGGACGAAGCGGCTCAACGAGGGGCTGCGGGACGTCGAGATGATCGGCGGCAACCTGAGCTTGCCGGACCACGTCGTCAAGATGGCGGCACAGTTCCTCCGGAGCGCCTCAGAAGCGCGGCTGCCGGGCGGGCGGATGGCCTGGGAGGCACTCGCCGGCGGCGCCGTCCTCCTGGCTGCGCGAGCCTCATCGGTCGACCGGGACGAGATCGATGTCGCGGTCGCGACACACACCAAGGCGCCCCACGAGCGGGTGTGCGCTGCGGCGCGGAAGATACGGTGCGAATGTGGGTTCGAGGCGCCACTCATCAGGCCCAACGCCGTGATGGCGGTCGTCGACGCGCTTGATGACGACGCCATCCCTGGGGCGCGAGCCGTGCGGACGTGGCGGCTGGCCCAACACCTGATGAAACTCGGCGATCAGGTGCCGGTCGGGCCGGGGACGCCACGGTGCACCGTCGCGGCGTCCGCGCTGTACGCGGCGGATCGGCTGCTCTCGCGCAAGCACCTCACCCAAGAGCAGGTCGCCGCGGCGGCGAGCACGATCGTGCCGACGTCCCGAAATCGGATCGCGCGGTACAGTCGGGAGCTCGTCGACGCCTACGAAGCCAAACACGGCACCGACGACCCGGGTGTCGGCCTCGAGGCGGAACGGGACACCCTGCGCTGAGCGGGACACTCCCCCGTTTTATTGGCGACCTCCGCCCGTGGACGCCCCTCCACCCCACCCACCGCTCCGTGCTCGCTCCCTCCGGTCGCTGCGCGCGCAGCCACAACCTCACTAACACCAGAATGTAGTCTCGTTCACGTCGGTGGAGACGGTGTGTGGTTTGTCGCGTCCAAGAGGGCCGGAGTGAGAGACGAATGAACTCTGTTCCATCGTACACGGTCGATAGAGAGACCGCAGCGACCCTCCGAGAATGGTTGTTCGAGAAAGCCGTCGAGAAACACGGCGAGTCCGAGATCTCCGAGCCACTCGCCGAACTGGCGGCCGCCATCGACGGCGTGCTCTACGAGCAGGCAGAAGCCGTCGAACTCGGTGCGTGGGCACAGACGGATCCTCTGGGGCACCGAGACACATCACACGTCGACGGGAGCTCAGTCGAGGAGCCCCGATCAGATGACGCACGCGAGCCAGCCGAGTCTGCTGCTCTCGATATGGGTATCAGCAAGTCAGATCACATCTACGACACGCTTCCCGATTCGGCCGGGCAGCTCAATCACGAGCAGTCCACGACGAACCGGGAGCAACCGCCGACAGCAACGCCTCACGGCAAGACGACACCGGCAGCGAACTCCCGGATACGACGGCAACAGCACCGTCCGTCAGTTCGGTATCATACCGCGTACGAGTGTTCCGTGTGTCGGAACGTTCGTGAGTTAGAAACCTCGCTCCGAGTCTGTGCGTTCGTCGATGAGTGTCCCAGCTGCGGAGCGGTCGCTCGCTTTACTGCAGGCGGGATTCCCACGCCGCTCAGAAAGGACTGATCGCAACGCGTCGGTTACAGATCGCGCGGCTGGACCGTCTTCCGGTCGTTCGCCTCAGCTCGTCGTGCGGCGTCGTCGAGCAGTTCGGCGACTTCGTCGTCCAGCGCCTCGTAGAAGTCTGCGGAGACGTTGTTGTCGTCGAGTGCGTCCTTCACGGCCGATTTGACAATCAGGTCTGCCATACACCCCAGTTCAGCCATCGCTCACATAAACGTAGATATTCTCCCTCGGATTGTCGTCGCTCTTCGGGGATTACGAAGAACAAGAGGCTGAATACGGCCCGTATCTTACCAAACATCAGAGGGGATACTGCGCGGTGGTGTTTGGTAAGGTTTCTCGAAAGTTCGAATGGCTATCCTCGTGAAGACGGTCGTTTACGGCGGGCGAAGATCGCGCCATCGGACATCAACTTCCGTGTTATCCTCCAGCTGGACGCGGTACAGCATCGTATCTCGAACGTCGCCCGTGACCTCGCCGGCGTCGTCTTCCAGGATCGCAGTGATCTCGCCCCGACAGCCGTGAAGCCGGTCATGGTCTGGATCCGTCTCGTCAGGGATATCAATACGAACGGCATCACCAATCTCGAATCGTCGAGTCATCCGCTTTGGTATCTATTCTCTGGTGAGCAGTCAGATAGAGATGTGGATTTTCTGCTACCGTCTCCTCGACGTCGACACTAGCGATGACCGATTGATGCAAATATATCAAGTCACATATGGTAAACAACTCTCTACGAACCCACTACAAGAGTAATTTTTATAGCGTTGCCATTCAATGTGTACAGATACAATGTCATCCAGCGCATCTAACGGCGGCACGCACACGCACCACATCCGATCGAACCTCGACGGTCTCGAGGACCTCTTCACCTTCCTGGTGGCGGTTCCCGAGGCTCTCGAAGACCAAAACGCGCGCATCGAGGGACTCGACGAACGGATCGAGGAAGGCCTCGAAACGGTCGAGGGCCTCGAGCGTGCGTACGAGTCGCTCCTCGCGAACCTCCAGGAGGCAGAGGCGGAACTCGACGAGCAGCAGGCAGAGGTCAAAGCACTCCGAGAGGAGGTCGACGGCCTTCGCGACGACCTCGACGCTCTCCGAGGTCTGTATTCGGACCGTGTTCTCGACAAGGAGGACGCGCACGTCAACGCCCAGAAACGGGACGCCACCGACATCGTCAACGTCGGTGACACCCGGACGGTCGTCGTCGACGACACCGACTACGACGACCCGCGCGACCCGAAGGCGGTCGCCCATATCGAAGGGCTCGTGACATTCGTGCCCGCGCCCGAGAAGGACCTAAGCGAGGGCGACGAGGTCGAGATTCGCATCTCCGACGTCGGCGAGAACCACGCCCAGGCCGTCCGCCTCGAGGGGTAACTGGGCCGCTCAACAGCCGGCACGTGCCGCCGTAGCCGCTGGCTGACCTACGACCACACCAACCATCTATGCCATCACCGGCCACACTCCTCACACCACGTGAGGGACGAACCCAAACCGACATCCTCGGCGAGTTAGCCCGTGCGCAATTCGACGAGGGGGAGCAGCTCCGCCAGCGGGAACTGGTGGACCGACTCCCGCACAGCAAGGGTGCCGTATCGAACAACGTCGGGAAACTCGCCGATACCGGTCTCGTCGTACAAGAGGACCACCGCTACCGCATCGACGAGGTCGCACTGCTGGACCTGTACCGCGAGCACGTCGATATGTACCTTGCCCGCGAGCGCGCAGACGGGCCGTTCGACGACGAACTCGACGCGGTCAACGACCAGCGCACCGAAACCAAGCGACAGCTCCCCGATCTCTTCGCGGAGAACGAGCTGCTGGTTTCGGTGCTCGCCACGGCGTTCATCGACTCGACGGGAGCTAGCCACCTCCGGACGGTCCCCGACGTGTGCCATCATGCCGATGAACTCGTCCAACACGCGGCCGCCCGCATCGTGACGAGCGAGACGTTCAGCGAGGATGCCATTCACAACGCTGACGTCCGGACACTCCTCCGGCTCGCCGTCGTCCTCGATCGGACCCGCAACGGGCTTGCTCGGCTGGCTGCCCGCGAGGATGTCCTCGCGGAGTACATGCCAGGCAACCCGCCCGCACAGATCATGCTAACCGCCCTCAACGAAGATTCCACACAATGAGTTCCGACACCACCCCGACCCTCGACGATCTGGATCGCTACCTGTTCAAGTGCGCCGACATCATCCGCAACACGGTCGACAAGACCGACTACAAGGATTACATCCTGCCGTTGGTCTTCTACAAGACCATCAGTGACACCTACCAGGACAACTACGAGGAGCTCCTCGAGGAGTACGACGACCCCGAGATCGCGAGTGACGAGGCGTTCCACGACTTCGTCGTCCCCGAGGAGTACCGCTGGGAGGAACTGCGCAAGCAGAACGAGCGCGTCGACGAGTTCATCAACGACGCGTTCAGCGCGCTCGAGCGCGAAAACGAACCGACCCTCGACGGCGTCTTCCGTGCGGACTTCCGTCGCGCAGACGCGCTCACTGACACCAAGCTCGCGAACCTCGTCGAGCACCTGAGCACCTACAACCTCAGTACCCACCGCGTCCCGCCGGACCTGCTCGGGGAGGCGTACATGGACCTCGTTCGGCACTTCGCCGACGAAGAAGGTCGCGACGGTGGGGAGTTCTTCACGCCGCCACACATTACCGACCTGATGGTGCGGCTGCTCGGGCCGTACACGGACGGCGCCGAGATCCACGACCCCACGGCCGGCTCGGGCGGGATGCTCGTCCGTGCGGCCCGCTACGCCGCCGAGGATCCCGACAGCGGCGACCCCGACGGGTTCCGACTGACGGGGCAGGAGGTGAACCCCGACATCGCCGCCATCGCTCGGATGAACCTGTTCATCAACGGGTTCAGCGAAGACGGCGAAATCCGACGTGAGGACTCCCTCAGCAGTCCGCAGTTCACCGAGGACGGCCGGCTGGAGACGTTCGACTACGTCCTTGCGAACTTCCCGTTCTCGGCAGACTGGGACAAGGACGGCCTCCGAGACGACAAGTACGGTCGCTTCAGCTGGGCTGAGGACGGCAAGCTCCCGCGAGCCGACCGTGGTGACTACGCGTTCATCATGCACATGATCGCCCAGCTCGACGAAACCGGACGTGCCGCCATCGTCATCCCCCACGGCGTGCTGTTCCGTCGACACGAGTCGAAATTCCGCAAGCCGATGCTCTCGCCCGACGGGGACGGGATTCCCGGCGTCGATCACGAGATCGTTGAGGCCGTCATCGGGCTCCCGTCGAATCTCTTCCAGAACAACTCCATCCCGTCGGCCATCCTCGTGTTGAACAAGGACAAGCCCGTCGAGCGGCAGGGACAGGTGCTGTTCCTCCACGCCGGCGACAACTACGTCGAGCAGTTCTACCGGGAGCTCAGCAACCAGAGCGAGCTCACCGAGCAGGGACTCGATCACATCGTCGAGAACTTCCGATCCTGGGACACCGAGGAGCGGGTGAGCCGCGTCGTCGACGTCGAGGAGATCGCTGCCAACGACTACAACCTCAACATCGCGCTCTACGTCGACACGACCGAGCCACGGGAGGAGATCGACGTCGCCGAGGAGTTGGCGGCGCTTCACGACCTCAGAGCGGAGCGTGACGACCTCGAGGCGCGGATGGACCAGCACATGGAGGTGCTCGGCTATGAGTGATCAGTACGACCTCGAGCAGTTCGCGAGCGCCGACAGCGGCGACGAGCGCCGCTCCGAGGAGGAGGAACCAACGGAATCCAGCCCGGAGGACCACGGGACCGCTCGCTTCCCCTCGCTCCCGACCGACTGGGAGATCAAGCGTCTCGACGAGGTCGCGACGGTGCAGGGTGGGAGTACTCCATCGACGGACAAAGACGAGTACTGGGGCGGCGACATCCCGTGGGCGACGCCGACGGATCTGACGGAGCTGCAGGGCAACACCATCAGTGACACCGAGGACAAGATCACGGAGGCCGGGCTCGAATCCACGTCGACGCACGTGCTGCCGCCGTACTCGGTCCTCCTGACGTCGCGTGCGTCAATCGGGAAGTGTGCGGTCAACACCGTCCCGATGGCGACGAATCAGGGCTTCCAGAGTCTCATCCCCGGGGAAGAGGTGAACACCTGGTACCTCTACTACGTCATCACCGAGATGGCCCCGTACCTGGAGAGTCTTGGGGCGGGGAGCACCTTCTCAGAGATCAGCAAGCGGGAAGTCCAGCGTGTGCAGATTCCCGTGCCGCCGATGGAGGAGCAGCTGCGGATTGCGGGGATCCTCTACGACACAGATCAAGGTATTTTCAACACACAGAGCATGCTCGATGAGCAAGAAGTCATCCGGAAAGGGGTCGTTCGCGAAGTCCTGACCGAAGGAACCCGTGAACACCAAGACTTCAGGGATCCTCTACGACACAGATCAAGGTATTTTCAACACACAGAGCATGCTCGATGAGCAAGAAGTCATCCGGAAAGGGGTCGTTCGCGAAGTCCTGACCGAAGGAACCCGTGAACACCAAGACTTCACCGAAAAGCAGTTTGGATCTATCCCCTCTGATTGGCCGGTTGTTCGGTTAGGAGAGGTTCTAACGGACTCAAGGTATGGAACTGATGAAAAGTCCCACAGCGACGGTGAGGGATATCCCACTTTGAGGATCCCCAACGTCGTTCAACGTCGGATTACAGAAGACGATATAAAATATACAGAGTTGAGCGACTCTGCTGTTGAGAAATTAGCGCTTCAAGAAGGTGATCTCCTCATCGTGCGTACCAACGGTAACCCCGACTACGCAGGGCGCTGTGCCGTATTTGAGGAACGAGACGAGACGTACGTGTTCGCATCGTACCTGATTCGTCTCCGGTTCGATGAGGACCGTGTCCATCCCAAATATGTCCGAGAGTTTCTCAACTCTAGCTTAGGCCGTGTAGAAATGAATGGGTGGATTCGAACCTCTGCAGGCAACTACAACCTGAGTATCGGGGGTATTGAAAAAATAGAGATTCCACTACCACCTTTAGAAGAGCAACGCGAGATCGTCGAGATAGTGGAAACTCTCGATGAAAATCAAGAGAGTACCCGTGAATATAAAAATCGGATTTCGAACCTGAAAGAAGGCATTTCACGGCGCTTGGTCTCAGGAGACGTTCGGATACATAGCGAAGTAGACATCCCTGATGAGGTGCGTGTCGATGTCTAAGTTACCGAGCGAGGCTGGCTACCAACACGATGTCCTCGGGTGGCTCGAGGAACTCGGTTGGGAAGTTTATGGTCTCGACGGTGAGTACGGGGGCTCTCGCTTGGATCGCGAGTACAACCGTACTGACAAGCGGGAAGTCATCTACTGGGACCTCCTGAGCGAGTGGCTCGTCGAGAGTGAGATCAACCCCGAGATCACCGAAGACAACGTCGACGAAGTGCTGAACTCTCTCCAGCGGGATCTCAACCATGACACGCTCGTCACCGGGAACCGAGACTTCCACGAAGTGCTCACGACGGGCAAGAAGTTCACGCTCCGCGCCGAGGGGTTCGTCACCGACCGCGACGAGGACGGCGACGTCGACGTCATCTACGTCGACCTCATCGACTTCGAGAACCTGGAGAACAATCGGTTCGTCGCGGCCGACGAGTTCCAGGTCGACGGGCCGAACGGGCGGATCCGTCCCGACGTGAATCTGTTCGTGAACGGCATCCCCCTCGTGACGATGGAGCTGAAATCCATCGCGGAGGACAACGACTTCTACGACGCGATCCGGGACCTGCGGAACTACGAGGAGAAGCGGTCGCGGCTGTTCGTCCCCGGTCTGTTCAACGTCGCCGCCGACCAAGGCGAGTATCGCTACGCCGCCGTCGGCGCGCCGCAGCGGCTCTATATGCCCTGGCGGAACGCCCCCGAGCAGTACGCCGTCGAGGACAACGAACCGAAGCAGGCCATCCGGGCGATGTGCAACCGCGAGACGTTGCTCAACCTGCTGAAAAACTACGTCTTCCACGAGCGCCAGCCCGGTGGCGACGCCCGGATCATCCCCCGGTACATGCAGTACTACGCCGTCGAGGAGATCTTCGATCTCATCCGGACGACGGACCACAAGCGAGGACTGATCTGGCACACGCAGGGGAGCGGCAAGTCGTTCACGATGCTGTTTGCCGCCCGGAACCTGATCCAAGGGGCGACGCTCGGCGATCGTGCCCCGGTCCTCGACAACCCGCAGGTTCTCGTCGTCGTCGACACGGACGACCTCGAGTCCCAGATGGAAAACCAACTGAACGCGCTGAATTTTGACCGGTTCGACGTCGCCCGGTCGGGTGCGCACCTCCAGCGCCTCCTCGAGGAGGGCCGGAGTACGCTGGTGCTGACGACGATCCAGAAGTTCGGGAACGTCGACAGCGACGTCCAGGGCAACGACGAGACAGTCATCATGTCCGACGAGGCCCACCGCTACATGGAGAAGGACCTCGGGACGAAGCTCAACGCCGCCCTTCCGAACGCGTATCACTTCGGCTTCACCGGCACGCCGGTCCGTGAAGGCGACCGCGATACCTTCCGCAACTACGAGATTCCCGACAGCGAGGACCCCTACCTCCACCGCTACTCGATCAAGGACGGGATCGACGACGGGCTGATCCTTCCCGTCCACTTCGACATCCACGAGATCGAGTGGGATATCGACAGGGCAGCCCTCAACCAGGCGTTCGACGCCGAGTTCGACCATCTGGACCTCGACGAGAAACGCGAACTCATCCAGGAGTACGTCACCCAGACCGAAATCGCTGAACTCCGGTCGCGGGTGTCGGCCGTCACCCGCTCCATCGACGAGCACTACCGCGGCGTGGAGGAGAACGGCTGGAAGGGGATGGTGGTGACGCCGAGCCGGAAAGCAGCAGCGCTGTACGGCGAGGAACTGCTGAAGTACCGGGATCCGGAGGAGGTCGAGGTTCTCTACACGTCGAACGATCCCGGCGCCGGCGACGAGTCCGGCCCCGGTGACAAGAAGCTCATCAGCCAGTTCCACACCACCCCCGAGGAACGGAGCGACATCATTCGTCGGTTCAAAGACCCCGACGAGAACCCGAAACTCGTCGTGGTCTGTGATATGCTGCTGACGGGGTTCGATGCGCCGGCTGTGAAGGCTATGTACCTCGATCGGAACCTGAAAAATCACAAGCTGCTCCAGGCCATCGCCCGGACGAACCGGCCGGCCGAGCAGAAGAACAACGGCCTCATCGTGGACTATCAGGGCGTCTTCCGGAACCTAGACGAGGCCTTCGAGTACGACGACGAGGAAGTCAAGGAGATGGCCGCGCAGCCGCGCGACGAACTCTTCGAGAAACTCGAGCGGAAGATCGACGACCTGCTCGGTCTGTTCGAGGGGATCGAGCGCGACGACAGCCAGGAAACCCTGCTGGAGTGTCTCTCTCGCGTCAGCTCCCATCCCGAGAAACGGGATTTCAAGCAGGGGTTCCGTGAGGTGCGTGATCTCTACGAAACGCTCGAACCCGACCCCGACCTCGAAAAGAAGGGGATCCGCGACGACTACCGGTGGCTCCTGACGATCTACATCGCCTTCCGCCGGAACAACAACCGGGACGAGTCGCCGGAGGACGAATTCCGTGCCCAGACCCAGAAGATCCTCCAGGAGAACGTCGACGTCACCGACATCAAACGCGAGTTCCCGATCTACGAGCTCAACGGCGAGGACCTCGAAGCGATGCTTGACCTCCCCTCGATGGGGGCAAAAGCCAACGCAATCGAGCACGCGACCCAGGCGCATCTCCAGCCGCGTGTCGACAGCAATCCGCAGTACGAGGAGTTCGGAAAGCGGGTCGAGCGGATCATCACCCAGCGACAGAACGGGTCGATCACGGATCCCGAGGCAGTCGAACGACTCACCGAAGTGAGCAACGAGATCCTCGAGTTCGAAGAAGAGCTGTCCGAGCAGGGGCTCAGCGATGCCAGCTATGCCATCTACCTGACGCTGGACGAAGAGTACGGCGACGTCATCGCCGACGAAGAAACGGCCAAAGACGTCGCACAGGACCTCTGGGAAGGCTTCGAAGAGGAGATACAGACCGACTTCGAGGGCTGGGAAACGCGCGACAGCACCCGGAAGGCCATTCGGAAGATGATCATTCAGCGGTTGATCAAGAAGCACGGGCTCAGTTCCCTCGCGAAGGACGACGAGTTCCTTGAGGAGACGATCGGATATCTCATCGAGAATGCGGAGTAACGATGCCTGCTATCCACGTCTTCGACGAAACCATTCAGTACGACGTCATCGAGAGCGACGACGCCACAGAGCCGCGGATCGACGTCGACATCCACGGCGTGCGGATCATTCTTCCTGCAGGATCGGAGATCGAAGCCGAGACCGTCGCCGACGAGAATGCTCAGTGGATCTTGGACAAGTGGCGTGAATACGAGACCCATCGACAGCGCGCCCCAGCGCGGTCGTTCGAAGAGGGTGAGGCATTCCCGTATCTCGGTGACGAGCGCCGGCTCTCGATTGAGACAGCTGATCGAGCTCGAATAACGCCAACGACCTTTGTGCTCCCGGCGACAGCGGTCGACGAACGAGGCATCAAAGACGTTCTCGAGGAGCTGTATCGGCGCGAGGCACGGGAGTACTTCCAAGCTCGTATCGACCACTACGCCGCCGAGATGGATGTCGACCCCGGACGTCTTGAACTCCGAAATCAGCGAACGCGGTGGGCTAGCTGTTCTGTCCAGCGCACACTGAGTTTCAATTGGCGCTTAGTGATGGCTCCACCCGACGTGATCGACTACGTCGTCATTCACGAACTTGCTCATCTTCGCGAGCGGAACCATACCCGTCGCTTCTGGCAGCTGGTTCGACAGTACGACCCGGACTACGAGCAACACGTCGAGTGGCTCAAAGAGAACAGTGTTCGGCTGATTTTCACCGAAGAGGACCTCTAGCCGGGGGATTTAGTCAGATGGTCAATGGCCTCCTGAGCGGTACGCTTACTCATCGTTCCGCCGATGATGATCTTCCCGCTGGAGAAAATGAGAAGCGTCACCTCGAAGGCTGGAGGTTTGTAGATGAGTGCCGGGAACTGTTCCGGTTCGTATTCGGTGTGTTCGAGCCCGAGTTCGATCATTAGCCGTTCCAAATCAATAGACCGGTCCAGATTCTCCATGAAGACGGCCGTTCGTTGTTCGAACGAGTACTCGGGAACCTCTAGGCCGATCTCAGCAAACACCTCCTGAAGTCGGGCCTCCGCTTTCTCCAGAGCCGCTTGATTCTCGGCACCGCGAATCTGGAAGCTTCCACTGCGGTAGAACAGATAGGCAACACCCTCCGGCTCTAAGCGAACCGTGATCATTCCGGAGTCGCTGTAGCTCGGGTTTACATCGTACTCAACTGCCTCCTGTAGAGCGTCGACGAACACATCGAGATCCAGCTCGCGACCGAGCGAGCCCGATCCCATCGTACTAACTATCTCCATCAGTCAGGTTGTCACCTACTTCTCCTACCGACTGCTTATGTATTGTTGAATCACGAGGTAGCCCCTGAGGACAGAAACGGCGCAGCCGTGACTCTTTCTTACCTAACATTAGTCGCTGTCTTGGATACAACTGTTTGGTAAGACAGTCAGTGAAGAGCCGATCCACATCGCATTTCGAGAGGGGCCATTCAGACGACGGCTTGAATCCGCCCTCGGAGATCGTCGACCGCTTCGGAGACGGCCTCCAGATCGGTAAGTCCAGTACAAAGCAACTTTCCGCTCGCGAAGACGAGGATCACGTGGTCCGCTCCACGATACATCAGCGCTGGGAACTGCTCCGGCTCGTACTCGACGGCATCCATCCCCAGCTCGAGGGTAAGCAGTTCCAACGGAATCGGCGAGCCGAGATCGCTCGTCGCCACGATATTACTGATTTCAGCCGCCGGCTCGTACTCGAAGTCCAGCAGCTCACGCATGACCGCATTCACACGGTCGACCATCGTTTCGAAGTGTTCGATGGACCGACAGCCAGCAATCGAACAACGTCCCGTCCGATAGAAGGCGACGTACGTGTCGTCGGGGGCAAAGCGCGTCTGTAACCAGTGGTTGTCGGCCGGTTCGTAGGTGACATCCGTGATTTCGTCTCGCTCTTCGAACGTCTTAGCAAGCGCCGCGAGGTCGAGTTCCTGCTGATAGGTGATCATCCCGACGACGTTGGCGACCTCGAGCTCCGTCACTACCTCGTCGTAGACAGTACCAGGGCAAAAGTCCGACTGGTATCGGCCGAAGCAGAGATTCCTATTTATTATCGTTAGTTGCGTCGAGATCGATTTCCCCTTCTTCAGCCATTTTCTTAATCTCCTCTCGTATTTTTTGGGTCATTTCATCGGCGCCCTGATCCGATGCCTCCGGATTATACGTCGCTTCATCTTTCGGGGGTTCCAATGGTAACTGTGTTCTGAGACGGCTCCACGCGTCGGAAGGAGAATCGCCCTGTATGCGTTGAAGTTGTCCTCTTGCAGAGGGTGGCGACAGGAGTGGAGCTTGTTCGTGCTGTTGGATTAATCGATGTAGTTCAATGAGCTGCTCTCCAACAGAATCAACGTACTCTGAGAGCCGTTGCTCGAATGCTTCTGTATCCACATCAGTTGAATCGACGAGCGTGGTATATTCAGAGGGTTCTGTAAGGAGGTACGTGGCAATGTACAGCTTCATTGCAGTCTCATAGGCATCACCCAAAGGACCGCGAATTCCATCGTGGCGGTGTTTTACAACATTCCGGAAATCCTCCTTCAGATCCTCATCAACCTGGACGCCGATCTGCTTCGTGCTTTCTCCCATTAGGGGGGCCAACAACCCACAACTACAAAAAAGTGGCCATAGTATTAGTTTTAGCCACCCCTAATCTAAACTTCCGACATACTTTTACAACTGGCGTGCTAACGTGTCTCACGAGTATAGTGATGCACGACCAACCCCCACTCAATCAAGCAATCCGTGAACTGGGTGGTGAGAACCCAGGGAGTGCCTTCGACAACGTATTCCTCCTCCGATTCATCGCTGATGCATTCGAATATCAGGACACTAATCCGGAGGACGTCACGGAGACAAAAAGGCTAATCATCGTGGTGGATTACCTCGATGTTGTTCTCGAAGAGTATCGTCCACCCGTCTCACTCGAAGGGTGGAAAGTCGTGGATCTCAGTTACAGAAGTGACGTAATCGACAAAAGTGGGGGCTTCGGAGGACCAGACGCTAATCCACAGACTTTCGAGGAGTCCTGGAGAGAACGTCTTCATACGTTCTTCCACGAGCGAAAAAACGAACTTTCAGATTCAAGGACACAAATTTGTACTAAAAATCAGGCCATACGGCAGATCGCAGATAGTGTTGTGGGTGAACGGGCTCTCGCACCAATGATTGATGATGACGCGCGTGAGCGTATCCATAGGTACGAACGGGAGACGGGGAAGGCAGCTGATGAATTATTGAGTGTGCTGAAATTGGCAGTGTACGCCGGTCCAGTAGCCCCATCCGGAGATATTGAGGTATGGAAGCAGAGAGCCATAGCTCATATGAAATCGGATGCTGATTCTACGTCCATAGCAGAACCTAGCCCGAGCGAGTTCTTTCCCTAAGATAATACGCTATAAACTAAATTTAGTCGCAATCTTTATTACCCTGGCCGTGCCATGTGCTAACACGAAAGAGGTGATCCACCACGGAAGGAAGTCCCCCAGTACCAGGGGAACAGGATGGTCAGATCCGCTTCCCGGCGGCATAGGGACCGCCGGCGCACCAAGTATCGTGCCTCGCTGGCAATGAGGGTTGTCAGCGAGGATGACCGGTCCTTGGGTCGTGTCCTGCTCGGAACGCCCTATCGTTCCGTGTAGTGCAGCGCTTCCACACTAACCGTGCGGAAGGTGACATACTGTACATACTCATACAGTATATACCTTCTGCCGGCCCTGCACCAGGCTCAAGCACACCAAATAGGATAGAACACGAACTTGCACGAACAACTGTATCGTCCGCTAGCCATGTTCAACTTGGTGTTCGCGAAGCTGTTCGCGATCGCAGCGCTGGTCTCCAGATTACATCCGAGCGCAACGCAAGGAATGTTAATTTGGAACAGCCTGCTGATGATCGTGTTCAGCTTCCTGAGCACAATGAGTTGGATGCTCGCGGGGTGGAAAACCGAGACTGACGACTAAACAAAACCCAACGTAGTGCCCTAGGAAGGGCTGAGGTATCGTACGCAAACTACTTTTCCAATTTTTTGGTCGTTCACACCGGAGCAGTCGCATAATTCACCAAGAATCCGATGAAAAAGTAGAGAAACGCAGCACCGATGGCCCCGCCCTTGATGGACTCTTTGACACCCTGTAGTAGCCCCACAGAAGCGATCAGAGCAGCAACTAAGTCAATAGCTATCGCCAGCTGAGATGTCGGAGCAACGGTCATCACGCCGGCATAGAGGAAACGTGAGAGTTTGTTGGCAGTCTCTACAGTATTCGGCGACCCACCGAGTGAGAAATTAATCGTAGAGAGAAACAGGGCAGTAAACAGAAAGAATGCTGCCAAGCCCCCGGTTTCAATAGCTTCCTCTACGTTCATATCATCGATATCCGGCTCCGGAGACGTGAAAGTGCCGTCTAGTCAGAGATCAAGCATCAGCTCCCGGGGCCAGAATTTCCGGATACAGTCGATTGCTGAGCATTATAAAAATCGACGAACAGGTATTTTACGAAGGTCTTGTCGAACTTATTTTTGCGGTTCCAAAAGACAGCAACGCCGACAAGTGCAGCGATAGTAACTCCACCAGTTACGGTAATTGAGGGGAGAAGTGAGTGTCCCAGAGCGCTAAGACCACCTAAAACAGCGAGCACTACGAGCAGAGACCAGGACGCGGCCCACATACTCCGATGGAACGAATAGACTGACTGAAACCGGAGAGCACGCGTATAGGGTGTTGTCTCAAGATAACTCAGTACCATCTTCAGGAGCTTCCCGTAATGTTCGAAATCCGATGGAAGTGTAAACTGCTGTTCACACAGCGTCAAAAACGATTCTTCAACGTATGTGACTGTGATCGGCGCCGTCGCTGGTGTCTCATTTTGAATTGCGGTAAGTGTATCACCGAAGGTCGTGGGTGAATCAGCCCAGCTACCCAGCGCCTGAAGCAGATGGCCGGTCACGTATGCGAGCGTGAGAAATCCCCCGACAACTACCCCACTGG
The DNA here is from genome assembly GCF_003856835.1 of Haloplanus aerogenes. NCBI lineage: Archaea > Methanobacteriati > Methanobacteriota > Halobacteria > Halobacteriales > Haloferacaceae > Haloplanus > Haloplanus aerogenes. The sequence goes on along the minus strand of NZ_CP034146.1, from coordinate 11,673 downwards.
GAAGGCCCTGTATCAGCTCGTCAACCGGGAGTAAAAGAATGAGAGCGCCAATCCAGAGCGCGCCAGGAACGAGATTCGTGATGACATCATAGAATCCCAGCGCTCGGAAGCTTCGCGCAAGAGCCATAGCCTGTTACTACGGACAACCCGATAGCCCATATATCATCTCATATGCACCACTGAAGGAGTATTGTTGAGAGATCCACCCGACCGAAAATCCAGCTATGCCGACGCGAGAATCTGTTGTTCGACAGCAGTCAGATCTGCCCCGGATCCAAAGATCTCTCCCAGGATCTCACCAGCGAGCCACGCTGCGCCGACGAGGACGAGCGCGCTCCCAATAGCCTCTCCCAACGAGGGTTGCTGAGACTGCTGCTCCGACGTTGTCGCTGTGGAGTCCTGAATATCGTCGAATAATCCATTCGAGGTCGTCCTCGTGGTGGGGACAGTAGTCCGTAACTCGGGGCCGTCGCCGATCCCACCATTCTGGGCGGGGTCGAAGGTGGATACCATTAGCTGACATTTGCGGCTAACGCATTATAAACACTTGGCCGAGATTCACGAGTATCGAAGTCGGTCAATCGATTCGTACACGGTACTCTTCGTCGTCGATTCCGAGATAGATAACGCCATCCTGCCGCGTCGTAACAACATTCCGATTTGTTTTCGTTCCTGATCGTCGGGAGACGGTCGCGCCAGTCGCTTGCGCACTGTATTTCTGGCTTGCATTCGTCGACCCGGCTTTCGCATCCGATATCGCGACTAACTCCGGCGTCATATGCTGGAATAATTTCGGTGTATAACTGCTTTCACGGCCGTGGTGAGGGGCGACGAGGACATTCGTATTGCGAAGGTCATCACAGACGGAGGACTGCTCCAGAAGGGTTTCAAGCGCCTCCTGTTCGAGATCGCCCGCAGTGACGAACTTGAACGATCCATATTCAAGCACCGTCAAGATGCTGAGATTGTTCAGGTTCACCGTCTCTCCTCTGCTTAAATCGTCGATAGGTGTCGTTCCGGCCTCTGCTAACGAAAGAATGTGGTGGGTGAATGTCAGACCTCCATTCCAGGAGGGGTCACTCGGGGAGAAGGTTGCTCGTCGATCGTACGTATCAGTGAGTGTTAGATAAGCTTCTGTCACTGACTGGTAGTGTGAGCGGTCGGGGTAGAGATCGTTTTTCCGCCGTCTGATATACTCGTCTGCTTCGTCACGACGGGCAATCACTTCAGGTGAGAAATATGATGAAAACTCGGGGAGATCTTCGATGTGATCTTCATCTGGATGCGTGAGCACTAGATAATCAACCGAGTCGATTCCGTGCTGTGTATGGATGTGGCGACTGGGCGAAAAGCCGTTCGCGTGCTGGCCCAGATCAATGACTGCGTTCCGTTCTGGCCCCTTAACGAAAATCGCATCCCCCCGCTCGACATCCCAAATGTAGATCTCGACAGCAGCCATACTGGTATTAGATTAGCCGCCCGTTTAGGAAGTTCGGGCAGAACTGAAGAGGAACTGCCACCACGAAAGAAACATACGGGGCTGGTGTGTGTTCACATCTAGTGCTCTATAATCACCTCCAGGTTCATTTTTTGAACGTTGACCATGGTGATTGCACCATCGTTCGGCACCCTGGTGATCAACATCGGGACGAGGGGCGAATATCGGTTATCGATATCAACGATTGGCCGGAGCAGAAGGAACACGTCGAGGAAGACGACATCAGCAGTCTGGAGTACTATCGTCAATTTCCGGTGAAAGACGACCAGCAAAGCCGCTTATCTGGGATTCGGCAAAAAAGTCAGATCAGCCCTGAAGAGTACGCTCAAGAGTACCTCAATGATCCAATCGAGTACTATAACGAGAATTTTGACGAGGTGACACACAAGATCTGGCGCTTCATCGCGACTCATCCAGATATGGATCACCTATCGGGGTTGAACCGACTCGATGAAGAAATCGGATTTAGCGTGTTTTGGGACACCGATCACAATCGCGAGCGTGATGGAGATGACTGGTACGAAGTCTACGAGTGGGCAGATTGGGAACTTTACGAGGACATTCGAGAGGGAGACACGAACCACGACAATATCCAGCCGACTCAAGGGCAACAAAAGAAATACTGGAAGCACGACAATATAGAGATCCTCCATCCGTCCCCGGAGTTCGTTCAGGAACTTAATGAGCAGAATGCTGAGCTAGAAGATCCGGAATATAACGACTACAGCTACGTCCTCAAAATCCAGCATGGGACACGCTCAATCCTGCTCCCGGGAGACGCTGAAGAGGACGTATGGGACGAAATCTTAGCGGAGTGGGGGCCTGAAGTTCTCGAAGACGTCCATGTGCTGAAAGCCGCTCATCACGGTCGCAAGGATGGCTTTCACAGAGAGGCAGTAGAGGTAATGGATCCTGCGTACGTGATCGTGAGTGTCGGGAAGAAAGACGATCAAGACGCCTACGACAACTACCGCTCCGCATGTAGTGAGGAGACAGAGATTCTGTCGACCCGCCAATACGGTCGCATCAAGGCGATTTGTACCCGTCCAAACTCGATTATCGTCGACAAGGCAGAACCGGACGGGATTTTCGATCTCCCCGACGATTGAACGTAGTCCAGCAAACTTCAGAAAACACGACTTGAACTATCTTTCTTACCAAACATTCAAGAGGTGTATCGGAACTCGTTTGGTAAGACAATCAAATCGTATCCTCCAGAAGTACTTTCAGCTACAGACAGATTCGATAGAATATGACAGATACACCGACAGAAAACACTCTCACTGTCAACGCCACCCACCATATGCTCGGGGATCTCGAAGAAGAGTTCACCGGGCCCGCAGCCTTCTCACCAACCCGAGAGATGGAGAACATCTTGGGGTACGACACGAATCTGCCGTTGCTCAAATCCGTCGTTTTTCAATACAAACGGCCGTACACCGTCGATTCGGATTCAGACCGCCGGTTTTCTGTAAACCGTGATCAGTGGCGGACACTGACCTCTCTGTACGAGTACAACCAAGCCTTCTTTGTGTTGCCTGAAGTCGTCGACGCGACGAACTTGGAGCATACGCTTTCCCGGTCGGTCTTCATCGACATGTTCGGGCTTCGGAGAAACACATCACTGGTGTACGTCCCGGAGAATGCGTGTACTGCAGGACGGCCAACCGGTATCAGAGCTAAGATCAACAACGGTGGGCGGTACAGTGTCCCGGATGCGCTGGTGTATGACTGGGAGACGCTCAAAGAATCGGTCAACGCCTGTGAGTATGGGCTGCGCTTCACATCGCAAGGGGAGCACACGGACGCGTACAGCACGTTCAAGCGACGAGTGAACCGGCTCGTAAACGGGGATATAGAGTGGCTGTCGGATCGGGTTACATCCGTCGTTGAGCGACAACACACTGGCGAGGTGCGAATTCCTACCGAGCAACCCGATATCGATCAGCAGTCGCTCAATAGTTATCTCTACAGGCTCGACGAAGAGGGGACTGACCTGTCGACGCACGGAATCGGCCGTTCACGACACACAATGCTTGAACGGCCAGAATGAGCTGATACCAACACCTCGGAGAGAAAATCAAGAGGCAGTAATAAGCCGATAGTCGTGAGAGTAGCGTGGCTAAATTAGGGGACTCCGACACGGTTACGGTGGTTTCAAGCACGGTGACTGTCTACGGTTGGCAATAACGAGATAATGTCGAGTGTGATGGAAGAGTGCGATCAGTTCAGGTAATCGATCAGTCCTCGGGGAATACAACACGGGCTGAGCACGTTATTGGGATAGATGAGTCCGGTCGAGTAGTTGGACCAGAACCATTTGCCCTTGCTGTAGTTCGGTGTCCTCGTGAGAATAGTGAACGACTCGCGGAGCTGCTTCTACAGCATAATCTGGCTCCGTGGCAAGCGAAATCCCAGACACTTGTTGAAAATGCGACACCGGCTGAACGAAATCAGCGAGTGCAAGGCTTAATCGAGTCGCTGATCGAGGAATCGATTCCGTGGAGCGTCGCTGTTGGGCGGTCACAAGAGTCGATCCATCATAAGGCAGCGGCAGTCTGTGTTCTCGCAAAAAAGACGATCACATCCGTGGACGAATTCAGCGGTGATTCAATTCTTATCCCGGATGGCGCACCGAGTATGTATGGCGATAGTCAGGCTCATCTCCGAACGCAAGCATCACAGATCTTCGACGGATCGTTTCAATCGACGTTTGGTGGCGTATACGTGACTGGGCTTCCGAAAGCCGATCTCACGTATCCTGAGGTCACAGCGGCTGATTATATCGCCGGCTACGTCCGAAACGTGATCGACGAAGGGACTGAGCAGGTTCATACGCTGCCTGAGGAGGTTGTTCGATTCGATACAAACTGGCGTGAGCCATCGGTGTCTCCCGTCCCATTCTATCGAATCCGCGGCGTCGGGGGTGACTACGGGGCACTTGAACGGACTCGCGTCGCAGCATGGATCAAAGGGCGACATCCGGATAATGACGGGTTTGACGTGAGCTCTCAGTGGGAGAATACAGTACAGATGCTCGAGTCACAACAGCTGCAGAGGTATCTCTTGGAGACGATTGCGCCGTAGGATCGGACGTCATCAGGACGTGGGCCACTACCCCACGTCCCTAACCGGATCAGTCCCGAGGGTTCAACCCAGCGGGCCTGGTCCGCGTCCTCATTCTTCCTTAACAAGCGAACGCCGATAAGCCTTTACCTGCGAATCCCGGCATAGCTTATGCTAGCAATCCGGGGATTGCCAACATAGGCAAGCCGCGAAATCCTGGCGACCACCGGTCCAGGATATCGTGGTGAACACGAGGCTACCAACATATGCCCATGCGACCCGAAATCACGGACCGAGACATGGAGTTGCGAATTAAGGGACACCTCTACGAGATTCAAGAGATCAACGACGAGGTGATCGGGGGACAACAGGGATTACCCATGGCGAAAATGGGGTATCAGACGACGCTTATGAACGTCGCCGAGTGTGCTGACGCCGACGTCGTCGACGAAGTGGCCACCTACATCAAGGAATATATCGACGAGTATGAAGAGCGGCCGCCAAATCGAAAAGTTCGGCGCACCGCCCGAACGAAAGTGACACAAGCCGAGTACCCGGCCAATCAGTACCTGAATTCCGCGTAAGCCGCTGGCTACAGCACTAGGTGAGGAGTAGAGTACGACTCCGGATCAGCGAAAGCGAGAATTTTCGTAGAACGCATCAACTGCTATGGAGGGGCCAGACATCCCTGACACGAGGTCGTTGCTCTCTCGAAAAACTCGGTGGGAATGCGGTTGATCTGGCCTTACCAAACAACATAGTGAACTTCCTCCTAATGTTAGGTAAGAATCCAATCAGCCCATTTCTCGATGGGGATGGCACTATTACCTAGTCCCGCCTCAGACACACCACTGTTACAAGTGAACCACACCACAGTTGCGAGTGAACAGGGTCAAACCGACCACACCATTGTTACAAGTGAACACGAATAATCGACACACATCGGCGACTTCACTTGCAAGAGTGGTGTGTCTAGGCGACGTTGTTCATCGATGCAATTTCTCGAATCGTCTCGATCTCGCTGTCTAACCGCAGAACATCAGACATCGCCTCGATCGCACTCGTGAACGGGACGTCCAGTTCGTAGCTGTAGTAATTTCCTCGAGACCCGCTCCGATTCTCGTAGGCCGACAGAATCCCGAGCATCCGAAGATCCGACAGATGATTATGGACGGATCGCTGAGCGAGTGAGTCAGTTCCGGAGGAATCGCACAGGGTGATGTATTCCTCGTAAATCTCCCGCGTTCGACACGGAGTCTCCTCTTTAGCGGCTTTCGAGATGACGGCTAATAGTGCGAGACGGCCGTGCGTCGTCAGCTCACGCATTCCTTCTTCGACACGTTCCTGTTCAAGACGGGATCGTGCTGCCTCGACGTGGTCACGCTCGATGAGGTCTGCTTCACGGTTTTCCGCGATCTCACCGGCCAATCGAAGGAGGTCGAGCGCCTGACGGGCACTGCCACTATCGCGAGCAGCAAGAGCCGCGCAGAAGTTCAACACACCCTGCTCGACGGCATCCTCTGCGATCGCGATTTCAGCGCGGGATTCCAGAATATTCTCCAGCTCAGGTGCATCATACGGCGGAAACTGGAGTTCTCGTTCACAGAGCGTGTCTTGGACGCGAGGGTCCAGTTGTTCGCGAAATTTGAAATCGTTGCTGATCCCGATGACACCAACCTTGGCCGAGTCGAGGTTGTTGTTCGCCCGAGCTCGCGGAAGTTCGTACAATAATTCGTCTCGGTCACCAATCGAGTCGACCTCGTCCAGGACGATCAGAATCGTCCCGCCGATCGCCTCAAGTTCCTCGTACAGTTTCTTGAAAACAGTCTGCTGGGGATAGCCAGTTGAACTGATTTCACCGCCAGCAGGACGAAGCTTGTTCACGAGTTCGACGGCGACTTGATAGGAGGAGTTCAGCGTCTTGCAATTCAACGAGATGACTGATAGGTTGACGTCGTCATAGTCAGCGACATCATCCTGGAGTCTGTCGAGAAGGTAGTCGGTAACAGCGGTTTTCCCGACACCGGTATTCCCGTAGAGGAAGATGTTGTTCGGTTCCCACCCGTCAACAACGGGCTGGAGAGCGTCCATGTACTCCTCGATCTCCTCATCCCGCTCCTCGATTTGGTCGGGTTGGTAGGATTCTCCAAGAGCGTCTTTGTTGCGGAAGATATTCTGCTTCCGCTCGAATCGACGCATATGACCGCTTTCTCACGTCCTCCATATAAAACCACCCCTACATCTGTTTCAAGTGAAGACCACAGACACACACCACTGTTACAAGTGAAAGACTAGACTAGTAGTAGTGACTAGAGCAACAGTCCACGACTTCAACTAAAGCGTTGACACATCCGTTGGTTGATGTTATCTGAGTTATCGTCCTAGAGATCCTCTTCGTGTTGGTATCGGCGTCTGAATCTATTTCGACTGCTTCTCTCTGCTCCTTCCCTCTCCCCCAAGTTTTTGGCTTCACTTGCAAGAGTGGTGTGTCTCTGTCCTTCTCCCATATCTTCTGATGGCTCAATCGTACCTCGTCCGGTTTCTCCGTTCTGAGATCCTCCTCCGCTCATCGTGGTTAGGTTCGATCGGTCACACACCACCGTTTCAGCAATTTTCTCTGATACTCTCTGTTCCCTGGGAGCGTAGAGCTCTGGAATTACTGGAACGCATCACTATCTCGACTAATAGGTTCGGAAACGGTGGAAGATTGGATGTCGAGCGTTCCAGAGCTACTGAATGTTCGACAATAACCGATACACCGCCTCTCGTTGATGATTACTCCGGAAATGCTGAAGGGCAAATCTCAAATCTTACCAAACATTTATTCTCTATTAGCCCGTATTGTTTGGTAAGACAATGGCCCCTCGACCGCCGGCTCCCGATTCGCTCCCTCAGTATCTCGCCGAGGGCGTCCCGAAGCAAGACGACGCAGACTTACGCGCCCTCCAGGACTGGATCGACGAACTCCTCGAATACCGCCAGGACGTCGCTGTCGAAGATATCGACGCCGGCGAGGGTGAGTCAATCGAAGCCGTCGAGGAATCGAGCGGGGGGACCGTGGTGATCAAGAAGGTCAGCTGTGGCAAGGACAACTGCAAATGCCAATCCGGGGCACTGCATGGCCCCTACAAGTACATCGTCCGTCGACAGGGAGACAGTCTCGACTGGGAGTACAAAGGGCCGGTCTCTGAGTAGCTACACCGCGAGACTTTCTCACAGAAGGTCCTCGACGAGGTCCTCGATCTGCTGTTCGTATTCTGGCACTGTTTCCCACTCGTAGAGCTGGTCGTAGTACTCGAAGATCTCGAAGACGCCGAAGGTCTGCATCCAGCTGTACTGCTCTTTCTCGCGCTCGGGTGGGTAAGTTCGCTTCAGGATATGTGTTTTGTCGATATACGACCGCGATTCGATCAGGAGTCCGTGTTCGATGAGCGCGCCGCCTTGGTCGTGTTCACAGACGCCGAGGATGTGGTGTGAATCGTCGGCGATGAGCTTGAATTTGAGAATCGGGTGGAGAACGAGATCAGTATCGGGGAGGAACTCGTCCATTCGGTAGGCGACGGCGTCGTCGCCCGTATCTCGGTTGATGTGATCCTTGAGCTGGTTCACGCGGTCAACGTCGTCCTCGGAGAAGCTCCCCAAAATGAAAAATCGGTTATCGGCCTCTGCAGCGAGATCCGCCCAGTCGGCTCGGAAGTGATTGAGGCCCTCGTACTCCTCCGGCGTCAACGACCGGTAGTGATGCCGTTGAGCTCGGGCCTCGAGGTCGCTCTCTGAGGAGCCGTCCGGCATTACCATCTGGTTCGCGCGCCCGAATTAAAACCCTTTCGACCACAACGGTTTAGACCAATGTGGTTATCGCCGAAGCATTTATAGCGCCGGCGACTATACGCTAGCGTGAACACAAGCAACACAACCAGCACCGATCGATACCGGTCGGCTACCCTGCCCCAGACCGGTATTTCGTTGCTCCCATCCTCTGTCAGGGAGGGGAGTACGACCTCACAGCGATAGCTACAGCAGGTGCCCAATCGACTGTAGCTGTCCCCAAAACTATGGCCCACAACACGACGCATCGGGATCAGCCCGACACGACCGATGCAAGCGACAGTACGGTTGAGAACCAGCGACAGCGCCTGAACGTCGTTACGCAAGAGACGCGGTTTGTCCTGATTCAGAATATTCTCTCTCATCCGCAGCAGCTCCCCACGCTCAAAGAGCTCGACTACGTGAACCCGAGCAAGAGCAAGAGTACCATCCGCGAACATCTCGAGGTGCTGATCGAGCACGGGATCGTGGCGGAGCGAACGCTTCCGAAGGATCAGCGCAAGCGCGATCTGCCCTGGCGCTTCTACGGCCTCACTGATGTCGGTCGCGACCTATTGGAGGAGATGGGGCTGCTTGGGGCTGAGGGCACGTTGCAGGATATGTACGAGAGGCTGGAAACGACGGATGAAATCGACAAATACGCGCAGGCTCCACGCCCAGGGGATGAGAGTGAGGACGAGGAACTGACCGGCAGCAATGCGCTTGCTGCCTACATCCGGGACCAGAAGGGAGATCTCCCCAGCGTTGATGATCAGATCTCTATTGTGACTGCTTTGTACGAAGAGGAAATCGGACCGGAGTCAGAGGGCTTGACTCGAAACGAGATCGCGGAACGGCTAACATTCGAGCACTCCTTTAGTACCGCCATCAACCATCTTGTTGATCTGGGTGTCCTTGAGGAGTTCCAGCCTCCGGGTCCATCGACGTACGCGATTAGTGAACGGCGAGATCAGATCATCAGTGGGGAAGTAGAGGAGACGGTTCAAGAGGAGATCGAACGTCTCATTGATGATATGGTGGATCGGCTTGATAGCCCGATGCGACCTGGTGACGGGGAGTATGCTGGTGATACTGTAATCCGTGCAGATGGTGGTCGTCGGACTCTTCGATTCATTCTTGCAGAAGAGTTCGATATCCGGCCAGACAAGGTTGAATCCTATCTTCGCGAGGGGAACCAGCTGTCGAAACTGAACAGGGCGGTTGACGCGATTGAGGAGAGCGAAGTGGACAAAGGTGATGACTACGGTCGGGTTATCTTCCGTCATACTCCCTACCGTTATCGGCTCTCCGAGTTTGCGATGTCTCTTGCAGAAGAAGGCCTGAGTTCGTGAAGTATAGCCACTTTCTTCCTACTATATGATATCCTATAGTCAGTCTCTCACCGAAGTTCCAACCACGTCAACAGGGCCTGTTCTTCCAAGATAGCTATTTGTTCTTCTCCTATCTACCTGTACTTGGATTTGTCAACAAGCCTGGCGCGTTTCATATCGTCCCGAGCAATCTCGCCAGCATCATCGCCCGTCACCTGTATTGGAGCCGTCGTACCGGGGCTCACATCTAACATCGACCGCCAGATCTCTGCCGTGATGTCGTGATACTCCATCAGTTGGACGACCTGCGTCAGCTGACGATCGTTGATATCGGGCGGGAGGATAATGCGTTCGATCAGGTCTTCTGGATCGACTTTTAGATTGAAACCCGGATCCGCCTCGAGTTCCATATCGATATCCCCGGTTTCACTCACCTCCAGATCCAGATCGTTGAGCTCCTGTCTCGCTAAGAGGCGCAACTCTTTCTCATCCCCGAAGGCGATACGCTTGTGGAATACTCGGTCGACGCCATTTGCTGCGAACCGCTCGTCACTCCCCTTGTATTCTCTGTAGTTGACTTTCCCGATCAGGACCTTACGATGGGCCCGTTCCATTGCTGAGGAAAGCGTATCCAGGGTTGTCTCGACGGCGACTCCATTTCCATCGTCGATGTAGGCATCCCAGAAGACGGCTGATTCCTCCCCACCGTACCGCCAACAGGACACGAAGGATTGCTTTCGGAGGATTTCGTCTTCTGCCGCGTACATCTGCCGTGAATCATATGGAGGTGACTCGCCTTCGAATTTTGAGTATTCCCACTGATCAAACCGCTGTCGGACCGTTTTATCGGAGACTCGTCCTTCGTAGTCATCGTCGAAATTGTCGAGTCGGCTGAACCAAATCCCGTCCTGTAGCAACGAAACGAACTTCGAGAGATCGAGGTATTTACGAACCAGAATAGGCTCCTCATCGGATCTCTCGGGTAGCTCCGGCGGATCGTCTAAATCCGGGACTGTCGCTGTGTTCTCTATGGTTTGCTTGAGTCGGGAGGCGACGAAATCGCGACGGATTTTCGAACGGATCGCATCAGAGAGGAATTCTCGAACTTCCTCTTCATCGTGGTCCTCTTGGAGAATCTCCCGTAGTGCACTATCGTGTTCACCTGTCGCTTCAACGACTGCATCGAGGTAATCCATATCCCCAATCCTCCTGACCGGCACAAAATAACTGGGCTCCGAATCTCGTCTGCGACTATCTCGTTTCTCTGACCGGCTATAGCAATTCCTATAGGAGATTATAACACCACAAACTACCGTTCGCACATTTCGCGCTGGCTACGAGTGAGACTGGTTTCGTCCCGGTCTAGTCCCTTATTCGAGATCGCGCGGGTCGATATGCTCGATTTCTGGGATCTCGGGGAACAGCGTATCCGTCGAGACGATTGGCTCGTCGAGGGTAGCCGCACTGCCAAGATGCACTCCATCGAAGACGTTCAGTGCGTCGTACTGGGCTCGGAGGTCGGCAGCGGCGTCCAGGGCGTCACTCGTCAGCGGAACCAGCTCGATATTTTGACTAGCGATCTCTTGGTGTGCTCGGACGACGCGGTCACGCTCCCACTCGCCTTCCATCACGTACTGGAGTTCGATGCCCGTCGCGACCGACGTCTTCGGTTCCTCGATCGAGTCGATATCGACGTCACTCGCCAGCCAGTCATCGGCCTTCAGCTCCGCGAGAATGACGTCGAGGTCAAGATACACGCTTTCGATCCAGCCGCTCTTCGACGTCTTTCCGCGCTTTGGTGTCCGCTTGTTCGTGGAGGCGCTCGAGGTACTCTTCGCGAACGACGAGCCGAGCGCCGTATCGGAGCGCTTCCGACCGTGACCCGAAGACGCCGTCCTCGACGAGCCTGTCGAGACGGTCAACGAGTTCCGGCGGGAGGGAGACCGGAACAGACTGTCGGTCACTGCTCAT